>NZ_CP049870.1:2310000-2340126 GCF_011301715.1 Sphingomonas sp. HDW15A | reverse complement strand
CCTAGATCCCGGCTTCGGCTTCGACGGTTTCGTGCTGGAAGCTGAGTGGTGCGAGCCGTTGGGCGCGATGCAAGACGGACTTGCCGGCGGGCCGCGGCCGGAGATCGAGGTGGCTCGGCTTGTCGATCGGCTGAGCACCAAACTGGGTCCTGACGCCGTCACGCGGCCGCAGCCGCGCGCAAGCCATTTGCCCGAGAGGGCCAGCGGATGGCAGCGAGCATTGAACAAGGAAACACCGAGCCAGGCGCGGCCAATAACAGCGCCCCGTCCTCAGCGCTTGCTCGACCGGCCGGAAGCGATCGACGTCATTTACGCGACACCTGCAGGCCTGCCGCGGCGATTCGTTTGGCGGCGGGGGGTTCATGACGTCGTCCGCGCCGAGGGACCGGAACGGATTGCGCCGGAATGGTGGCGCGAGCGCTCGACCGCGCGGCTTCGCGATTATTACCGGGTCGAGGACGGCCAGGGCCGCCGTTACTGGATCTATCGCGAAGGGCTGTTGGGCGACGGCCGCGGCGGCGATCCGGTCTGGTACCTGCATGGCCTGTTCGGATGACCATCCGAACCCCCATTAAGGCCTTTGGCCGATGCCCGAATATACCGGCTTCGCGCGCAAGAAACTGATGCTCGGCGACGGCGAGACGCTGGCGCCAATCCCGCCCGCGCCGTTCGTAGAGCTTGGCATCGCCTCGCCTTTTTCCTTCCTGCGCGGAGCATCGGACGCGATCGAGCTAGCGCTGACTGCGTACGCCTTGGGAATGGATTCAATCGGCATCGCCGATCGCGACACCCTGGCCGGGGTGGTCAGGATGCACAGCGCGGCCAAAAGCGCGGGCATCCGTCCGCTGATCGGCTGCCGGCTGGTGCCCGTCGATGCCCCGCAGTTGCTCGCCTATCCGATCGACCGCGACGGCTATGGCCGGCTGTCGCGGATGCTGAGCCTCGGCAAGATGCGCTGCGAAAAAGGCGAATGCGACCTCAAATTGAGCGAGATCGCGCTCCACTCCGAGGGCATCGCCTTCATCGTCATGCCGGGCGAGGACCTGGACGCGTTCGAGCAGGCGCTGCCTGCACTAGCCGCCGCCTTGCCGGACATGCGCCATGTCGCCGCGTCCTACCTCTATCGCGGCGACGATATCGCCCGCATCGAGCGTCTCGACCGAATGGCGCGGAGCCATGGCTGCATGATCCTGGCGACCAACGACGTGCATTATCATGCGCCTGACCGTCGCCCGCTTCAGGACGTAATGAGCTGCATCCGCGAGAAGGTGACGCTGGCGACCGCGGGCTATTTGCTCAATCCCAATGCCGAGCGGCATTTGAAATCTCCACACGAGATGGCGCGGCTGTTCGAGCGCTGGCCGCACGCGATTGATGCGACGCGGGAATTCGCCGATGCGATACGTTTCTCGCTCGACGAGCTTCGCTACGAATATCCTGAAGAGACGGTGCCGGAAGGGCGAACCCCGCAAGCGCATCTGGAGTATCTCACCTGGGCGGGAGCGAAGGCCTATTATCCCGAGGGAATCCCGGACAAGGTCGTAAAGCAGCTTCACCATGAGCTGGCCTTGATCGAGAAGCTCGACTTCGCGCGCTACTTCCTGACGGTCCACGACATCGTCGCTTTTGCCCGAAGCCTCGACCCGCCGATCCTGTGCCAGGGGCGCGGCTCGGCGGCGAACAGCGCGGTCTGCTATTGCCTCGGAGTTACTGCGGTCGACCCGTCGGTCAACGACCTGCTGTTCGAGCGCTTCATCAGCGAGGAGCGGAAAGAACCGCCCGACATCGACGTCGATTTCGAGCATGAGCGGCGCGAGGAAGTGATCCAGCACATTTACGGCAAATACGGCCGCGAGCGGGCGGGCATCGCCGCGACAGTCATCCATTACCGGCCGAGAAGCGCGGTCCGCGAGGTGGGCAAGGTGATGGGGCTTAGCGAGGACGTGTGCGGGGCGATCGCCGCGACTCACTGGGGAAGCATGGAGGAAGGCACCGCCGAGGAACGGGTGGGCGAGGCCGGGCTCGACCTCAGCGATCCGCACCTCAAACGGACCATTACGCTTGCCCGCCAGTTGATCGGAATGCCGCGCCATTTGTCGCAGCATGTCGGCGGCTTCATCCTGACCCAAAAGCCCCTCATCGAAACGGTGCCGGTCGGCAATGGTGCGATGGCCGACCGTACCTTCATCGAGTGGGACAAGGACGACATCGAGGAGCTGGGCATCCTCAAGATCGACGTGCTGGCGCTGGGCATGCTGACATGCTGCCGGAAAGCGTTCGACCTGATCGCCGAGCATCATGGCGAGCGGTGGGAACTGGCGACCGTCCCGCGCGAAGTCCCGGAAGTTTATGACATGCTGTGCGAGGGGGACTCGCTGGGCGTCTTCCAGGTTGAGAGCCGGGCGCAGATGAACATGCTGCCACGGCTTCGCCCCCGCGAGTTCTACGACCTGGTAATTGAAGTGGCGATCGTCCGCCCCGGCCCGATCCAGGGCGACATGGTCCACCCCTATTTGAAGCGACGGCAAGGCAAGGAGGTCGTGACCTTCCCCTGCCCCGACCCAGATCACGGCCCGCCAAACGAGTTGGAACGGATCCTGTCGCGGACGCTGGGCGTGCCGGTCTTCCAGGAGCAGGCGATGAAGATCGCGCTCGACGCGGCCAAATTCACACCGGCCGAGGCCAACCAGCTGAGGAAAGCGATGGCGACCTTTCGCAGCCGCGGGACGATCGACCTGCTTCAAGACAAGATGGTCGAGCGGATGGTGGAGCGCGGCTATGACCGCGACTTCGCCGAGCGTTGCTTCCACCAGATTCGCGGCTTCGGCGAATATGGCTTCCCGGAGAGCCATGCGGCGAGCTTCGCCCACCTTGTCTACGTGTCGAGCTGGATCAAGTGGCGCTATCCGGCGGCGTTCGCGGCGGCGCTGCTCAACAGCCAGCCGATGGGCTTTTACGCGCCGGCGCAGATCGTCCGCGACGCGCGCGAGCATGGCGTCACGGTGCTCGCCGTCGACGTCAATCATTCGCATTGGGACTGCACGCTGGAGCCGGGCAGGAACGGCCCCGTCCTCCGTCTAGGCCTTCGTCAGGTCGAGGGCCTGCGGCTCGACGATGCGACCCGGCTGGTCGCGGCACGAGCCGACACGCCTTACGCCTCGGTCGAGGACGTCCGCCGCCGTGCGGGCATCGGGGTGGCCGCGATCCAGCGCCTGGCCGAGGCCGATGCCTTTCGTTCGGTCAAACTCGACCGGCGGCAGGCCTTATGGGATTCGCGGGCCCTGAAAGGCGCGCCCGACCTGCCGCTGTTCCGCGCCGCCCACGCCGCCGACGAAGGTTGGGAGACCGAGATCGTGCGCCTGCCGGCAATGCCGCTCAGCGAGCATGTGGTGAGCGATTACCAGACCACACGGCTGAGCCTGAAGGCGCACCCGATGGCGTTTCTGCGCGAGCATTATGCGAAGCGCGGCTTCATCACCGCCGGCGAGCTACGGTCGATGCGCTACGGGCGGCGCGTCAGCCTGGCCGGGCTGGTGCTTATCCGCCAGCGGCCGGGAAGCGCCAAGGGCGTCTGCTTCATCACGCTTGAGGACGAGACGGGAATCGCCAACCTGGTCGTCTGGCCGGATCGTTTCGCAACACAGCGCGCCATCGTCATGGGTGCGCGGCTGATGGTCGTCCACGGCATCGTCCAGCATGACGAGGCGGTCGTCCACGTCATCGCCGGCCGGCTTGAGGACGGCACGGCCCTGCTCCGCGAATTGAGCGAGGATGCCATGCCCTCGACCCTGTCGAATGGCGACGGCGGCGGCGCTCAGGGCGCGATCATCAGGCCGCCGACGCATGCCCACCCGCGCAAAGTTTCAGTCATCCCAAAAAGCCGCGACTTTCACTGAGATTTTGCGATTTGCCGCACTTGCGCCATGTTCGGCGCATGCCGACTCCGGTCCTGTCCCTGCTTGCCGCCTTGTTCGCCGACGGTTCGCCCGAGGGCAAATGGACTAATCCGCAAGGCAGCGTGACGGTCGCCATTGCGAGTTGCGGCGAGGCCTGGTGCGGAACGGTCGTCTGGGCATCGGACAAGGCCAAGGCGGATGCCGCCAAGGGCGGCACGGCAAACTTAGTTGGTACCCAATTGATGACCGGCTTCACAGCCGCCGGAGATGGCAGATGGAAGGGTCGGCTGTTTGTCCCCGACATCAATTTCCGCTCGCGCGCAGAATTGCGGCTGCTTGATCCGGACCGGCTGTCGGTGCGCGGCTGCATGGCCGGAAATTTCATCTGCAAATCGCAGGTCTGGACGCGCGCGCCCTAAGCAGGCTGGCCGAACTCCCCGGCGAGCACTGCGGCCTGGAGCGCTGCCATCTCGTCCGCCCAATAGCGGTCCGCTTCAAGATGCGGCGAAATTGCGCGCACCCTGGTGTGAAGCGCCTGCAACCTGTCTGAGGTCTTGAGCGGAGCATGATAGTCGACGCCCTGGGCCGCGGCGATCAGCTCGATCGCAACGATCCCGGCGGTGTTCCGGGCAATTGCGACGGCCTTGCGGGCGGCGATCGGGGCCATCGACACATGATCTTCCTGGCCCGCGCTCGTCGGGATTGAATCGACCGATGCCGGAAAGGCCAGGCTCTTGTTCTCGCTGGTCAGCGCAGCGGCGGTCACCTGCGGGATCATCAAGCCGGAATTGACCCCGCCGTCGTCCGTCAGAAAGGCGGGAAGCCCGCTCATCTTGGGGTCGACGAGGACGCTGGTGCGGCGTTCCGACAAGGAACCAACCTCGCACAGCGCCATGGCAATCATGTCGGCGGCGAAGGCCACAGGCTGGGCATGGAAATTGCCGCCGCTGATCGCCGAATCTTCGTCTGCGAAGACGATCGGGTTGTCGGTGACGGCGCCGGCTTCGATCTCCAGCGTTCGCCCGGCGTTGGTTAGAAGATCAAGCGCCGCGCCCATCACCTGCGGCTGGCAGCGGAAGCTGTAAGGGTCCTGCACGCGTCCGCAACGATGGTGCGACTCAACGATCGGGGAGCCCTGGAGAAGCTCACGGATCGTGGCAGCGACGCGGACCTGGCCAGGCTGGCCGCGAACCTCCGAGATGCGCGGGTCGAACGGCTTGATCGAGCCTTTCAGAGCATCGACCGAAAGCGCCCCTGCCTGAACCGCCGACCAGAATACCCGCTCTCCCAAGAACAAGGCGTCGAGAGCGATTGCGGTCGAGGTTTGCGTGCCGTTGATGAGCGCCAGACCCTCCTTCGGCCCGAGTTCAATCGGTTCCAGCCCGATCTCGGTCAAGGCCTCAGCGGCGGGAATAATGTCGCCCCCGACATCGATCCGCCCCTCGCCGAGCAGCGCCGCGATGAGGTGGGCGAGCGGCGCAAGGTCGCCCGATGCGCCGACGCTGCCCTGGCTTGGAATGACTGGCATGGCATCGCGATCGATCAGGGCCTGAAGCGCACCAATGACGACCGGCCTAACACCCGAATAGCCGCGGCCGAGACCGAGCAGCTTGAGGACCATCATCAGCCGCACGACGTGGCGCGGAAGCGGATCGCCGAGGCCGCAGCTGTGCGACAGGATAAGATTGCGCTGAAGCTCGGCAAGGCGCTGCGGCGGGATGGCCTGGTTGGCGAGCAGCCCAAACCCGGTGTTGATCCCGTAAACCGTCTCGCCGCTGGCGACGATCCGCTCTACCGCGGCGGCGGAAACCCTCACGCGCTCCATGCTGGCCTCGTCCAAGCGGCAATCCGCGCCTGACCAGATTTGGCGAAGCGTTGCGAGGTCGATGGCGGTCGGGTCGAGGGTCAAGGTCATTGCCGCGCCGTCTAGGAGATTTACCTGAGCCTCGCCAGAGGCACGACCATGTTCAGGCGTGCGCGGCGGTACCATGATGACGGCGGCGCCACTGACGGACGAGGAACAGGCGCCAGCTCAACTGCACCAGGGCATAACCGAGCGCCGCCGAAACAATCGCGAACAGCAGCAGACCGAGCAGGGTCGGAACGGACGCACCCGAAATCATCGCCATCATGGAGGCCGATTCCGGCACGGCCGGGACGGCTAGCGGCGTGCCGCCAAGCAGGAAAACGCCGGTCTGGTACGCAGCGTAATAAATCGCCGGAAACGTGATGGGATTGCTCAAGAGGGTCGCGGCGGCAGCGACCAGCAAATTGCCGCGAGCGACGGTGGCGAACATCGCCGCTAGAATGATCTGGCCGACCGGGAGCAGGAACGACACGAACAAGCCGAGCGCAACGCCGCGAGCGACGCTGTGCCTGTTGAAATGCCAGATGGTCGGATCGGCGAGGCGATGCGCGATTGGCCGCATCCAGCGAACGGCCAGCAATGTGTCCCGATCGGGAGAAACCCGCTTGAACCACTTACGCATGGTGGCATGGCATGTGGCAGATGTTGGGCTCGATAGCCAGCATTTGGCACTTCCTCATTAACTGTCCCGGATGCGGACAAGGCGAAGTGCGCGGTGGCGGCGGCGCCAGGCCGAAGGCATCCTTTGTGGGTGGACGGTAAAGGACCGGCAATGAGCCGCATCTTGAATCTCATTCGCGACAATCGCGGCGTCGGCGCATTCGAATTTGCGTTGATTGCTTCCCTCCTTTCCGTTGCCGCGGTCACGGCGTTCGGCAACCTGGGACATGCCGTTCAGCACAAGTACGAGCAGGTCGACACGAAGCTCGGCGAGGGCATCAATTACAAGAAATAAAGGGCGGGGGCGGACCGCGTCTCGGGAGCAATCCCGCGGCGCGGTCCTGCAATCGAGGGCTAGCCAATCATCGGCAGGTCGAGACCCTGCTCCTTCGCGCAATCGATGGCGATGTCGTAGCCGGCGTCCGCATGGCGCATGACACCAGTGCCTGGATCGTTCCAGAGAACTCGTTGCAGTCGCCGCGCCGCATCGTCCGTCCCGTCGGCGACGATCACCATGCCGCTGTGCTGAGAGTAGCCCATTCCGACCCCGCCGCCGTGGTGCAGCGACACCCAGGTCGCGCCGCTGGCGGAATTGAGCAAGGCGTTGAGCAACGGCCAGTCGCTGACCGCGTCGCTGCCGTCCTTCATCGCTTCCGTTTCCCGGTTGGGGCTCGCGACGCTGCCGCTATCGAGATGATCGCGACCGATGACGATAGGGGCCGACACTTCGCCGTTCCGCACCATCTCGTTGAACGCGAGGCCGAGCTTGTGGCGCAGGCCCAAGCCGACCCAGCAGATGCGAGCCGGAAGTCCCTGGAAGGCGATCCGCTCCTTGGCCATGTCGAGCCAGCGGTGAAGCTGCGGATCGTGGGGGATCAGCTCCTTAACCTTGGCGTCCGTCTTGGCGATGTCCTGGGGATCTCCCGACAAGGCCACCCATCGGAACGGGCCGATGCCGCGGCAGAATAAGGGACGGACATAGGCGGGCACGAAGCCGGGAAAATCGAATGCACTCGTCACCCCCTCGTTGAAGGCTTCCTGGCGGATGTTGTTGCCGTAATCGAAAGTCGGCACTCCCATCTTCTGGAAATCGAGCATCGCCTGGACATGGACCGCCATCGATTGGCGCGCTGCGGACGCGACGGCGGACGGATCGCGCTCGCGCATTTCCATCCATTTCGCCACGCTCCAGCCGGCCGGGCAGTAGCCGTTGGCCGGATCGTGCGCCGAAGTCTGGTCGGTCACGGCGTCGGGGCGGATACCTCGCGCGACCATTTCGGGGAGCACTTCGGCGGCATTGCCGAGCAAGCCGACACTGACCGGTTCGGTCGCGGCGCGGATAATCTCCAGCGCCTCGTCGATGGTGGTGGCGCGGTGATCGAGGTAGTGCGTTTCCAGCCGCTTGCTGATTGACGATTCCTGTACCTCGACGGCGATGCAACACGCCCCCGCCATGACCGCGGCGAGCGGCTGCGCACCGCCCATTCCGCCGAGGCCAGCGGTTAGGATCCATTTGCCGGAGAGATCGCCGCCATAATGCTGGCGGCCCATCTCCGCAAAAGTCTCAAAAGTGCCTTGGACGATGCCTTGGCTGCCGATGTAGATCCACGACCCCGCGGTCATCTGGCCGTACATCATGAGTCCGGCGCGATCGAGCTCGTTGAACTTCTCCCACGTCGCCCACTTGGGCACGAGATTGGAGTTGGCGAGGAGCACGCGCGGCGCATCCTTGTGGGTCGGGAAGACGCCGACCGGCTTGCCCGACTGGACCAGCAGGGTCTGGTCTTCCTCCAGCCGCTCCAGGGTTTCGACGATCTTGTCGTAGCAGGCCCAGTTGCGAGCGGCCCGGCCAATTCCGCCATAAACGACAAGGCTCTGCGGATCCTCGGCGACCTCGTCATCGAGATTGTTCATCAGCATCCGCACGGCGGCTTCGGTCGTCCAGTACTTCGCCTTGATGTCGGAACCGGTACGCGCCTTGATTCGCCGGCTGTTGTCGCGTCGTGTGTCGGTCATGGTCCGCGCTCCTAGTCCGCCGCGGGTGCAACGCCAAGCTTGCGGTCGAGCGCGACAAGGCCGAACCCTGCAATCAGAAACGCGAGCGTGATCATGCCGCAGCTCGCGAGAACCCCGCTCCATCCGAGATCGGCAAGGTTGATGAAAGGATAAGCGTAGATACCCTCCGCTGCGCCGCGCGTCAGGGCATAGGGAAGGTAGATGAGCGGGTAGATCGCCCAAAACAGGGGATCACGCCACTTCAGGCTGCCCTTGTCCGCGAACGCGAGCCACCAGAAGGTCACGAGCACGGGAGTCGCCTTGTGAAGCAGGGTATCGGCAAGGAGCGCCCCGCCGCTGAGTTCGAGCAGCCCGCGCAATAACGTCATGTACACGACCCCGACCAGGAGGATCGCGAGTGTCAGGCCGCCAAGCCAGGAAGGCGACACGCGCTTTCCCAACGCCAGCAGGCTCATAGTGACGGCGACGCCGATATTGGTGAGCACGGTGAAGAAGCGAAGGAGAATCCACAGCGTCTCGCCGACCGAATAGCCGCTGGCGACCGTGGACTGGAATTGCACAGACAGCCCGGCCCATGCCGACAGCGCAATCAGGGCGGCCGCGAGCCTAGCCATCGCGGCCACCGAAGATCCTGCGCTCCGGCGAGAGTCCGACCCAGTAGCCGAGTTCAGCCAGCTCCTCGATACCCCAGACAGCAAGGTCCGCCGCTTTGCCGGGCCCAAGCGAGCCGACCTCGTGGGCTAGCCCTAACGCACGTGCAGCGTTGACCGTCATTCCCGCCAAAGCTTCTTCCGAGGTCAGTCCGAACAGCGCGCAGGCCATGTTCATCGCCAGCTGGGGATTGAGCAACGGAGACGTTCCGGGATTACAGTCGGTAGCAATGGCGATCGGAACGCCTTCCTTGCGCAAAAGGTCGATCGGGGGCTTCTTCTTTTCGTTTAGAGAGTAGAAGGCGCCTGGGAGCAGGACCGCAATCGTTCCGGTCGCAGCCATCGCGCGCGCACCGATGGCGTCGAGATGCTCAAGGTGGTCGGCCGACAAGGCCTTGTAACTGGCAGCCAAGGCTGCGCCATTCTGATTTGACAATTGTTCGGCGTGGAGACGAACCGGAAGGCCATTCGCACGGGCGGCGGTGAACACGCGTTCCACCTCCTCGCGGGTGAAGGCGATAGTCTCGCAAAAGGCGTCGACGCTGGTCGCGAGCTTCGACTTGGCGGCGGCGGGTATCATCTCCTCGCAGATCATCCGGACGAACGCATCGCGCGCTGGTCCTTCGCGGGCATCCGCAGGCAAAGCGTGAGCGGCAAGCAGTGTCGGGACGATCCGGACAGGCTCTTCGACGCCTAGCGCCTTGGCCGCCTCAAGCATCTTGAGCTCGGTCGCGGTGTCGAGACCATAGCCCGACTTGATTTCCACCGTCGTCACGCCGCCCGCCATCAACGCGTGGAGGCGGCGCTGCGATTGCGCGATGAGTTCCTCCATATTGACGGCCCGAGTTGCGGAAACCGTCGAGACGATCCCGCCTCCGGCCTCGGCGATCTGTTCGTAAGTCGCGCCGGCACGGCGCATGGCATGCTCGTTCGCCCGGGTGCCCGCGAACACGAGATGTGTGTGGCAGTCGACCAGCCCGGGTGTGACCCAGGCCCCACCAAGCGCCGTGACTTCCCGGGCGCGGAAGCCGGCGAGCTCGGTTCGGCTTCCGACGCGGACGATCCGGCCGCCGTCGATGCCAATGGCCGCATTGCGCATGATTCCGAGCGGATTGCCCGGAATCGCGGTCATCGTTGCAACATGACAGTCGGTCAGCAGGCGGTCCCACATGAGCCATGGAATCGCGGTGCGAAGCTGCTAGGTCAAGCGCATGACGAGCGCCTGGCCGAATCTAGCCGATTTGATCGTGGATGCGGAAGAAGATGCACCGGTCGGACTGGTCGGGGCGCCGCTGAGCCTGGGATCGGTTACCCCGGGCCATTGCGACCGTGCACCGGCCACGCTGCGCCAGACATTGCGGCGCATAGGCTTGTTCGACATTGAGTCCGGACAAGAACTTTCGTCAGCTATCGCCGACCACGGTGACATTGAAATCGGCGGAATGACAATCGAGCAGGCCACAGGCCCGATCGGCGACTCGGTCGCCCGCAGCATATCCCGCCATAAGCTCACCCTGCTGGTTGGCGGCAACAATGCCGTTACCCGCCCCGGCATACACGGCCTGGCTTCTGCGCTTGGCCTAGCTCTCGGCAAGATTGGCCTGGTCACGCTCGACGCGCATCTCGACATGCGCGACCTGTCCCGCGGTCTCGGCAATGGCAATCCCGTGCGGGCGCTGATCGAGGACGGGCTGCCGGGCACTAATGTCGCCCAGGTCGGTCTCGCGCCTTTCGCCAATTCGCGCGCCATGCACGACGACGCGGTCGCATATGGCAATTTGCTTGTTACAATCGGCGAGGTCCACCAGCTCGGAATTGAAGCTGTTGTCGAGAGGGCGCTTGATCACGTAGCGCATTGCGAGGCCGTGTTCGTCGATTGCGACATCGACGTGATCGACCGTTCGCAATTTCCCGCGGCGCCCGGTGCCCGGCCCGGCGGAATGAGCGCCGCCGATTTCTTCGCGGCCACTAGGCTTCTCGCTTCCCAGCCGCAGGTTCGCGTCATCGACCTTACCGAATGGGACCCGCCGCTCGACCCCACGGACCTCAGCGCTTTGACCGCTGCGCGCTGGGTTGCGGAATGTATCGCCGGCTTCGAGGCTCGCTAGCTTAGATCAGCGCTCAAAAACGGGACGAGTTGCCAACGTCGAACGTTGACACATGTTAAGGTTAGCTTCACCAATGTTAACGGGAGTTTAGCCGAGTCGCCCGCGCGTTCGGCTTGTTCATTGCCGTCCAAGCGGGGGACCAATGGGGCGTAAGAATAATCAGTATGTGATCTGTGCTGCCATGGTGGGGGCTGTTGCCTCTGGCCAGGCAGCGGCGCAATCGATTGCGCCGACGCGCGAAGAATTGACCCGGGTGCGGCCCCAGGAACCGCCCCGCTCGAACCTTAATGTCGTCGGCGACGTCGAACGGTCACCCTGCCCTCTTGCCGACCCGCAATATGCGGACATCCGGGTTACGGTGAGCGACGTTCAGTTCAACAATCTGAAGGGTGCTTCGCCCGAGGATTTGCGCCACACCTGGGCGGAGTATTCCGGGACCAACCAGCCGGTCTCGATCATCTGCGAGATTCGCGACCGGGCCGCGACCTACTTACGCGATCAGGGATATCTGGCGGCCGTGCAGGTGCCGACGCAGCGGATCGAGAACGGGGTCGTCAAGCTCGAGGTGCTGTTCGCGCGGGTAACCGCAGTCCGCGCACGCGGCCAGACCAGCGGCGCCGAAGCCAAGCTCGCCGGCTATCTCTCGCGACTGACAGAAGACGAAGTGTTCAACCGCAATCGGGCCGAGCGTTACCTGCTGCTGGCCCGAGACCTGCCGGGATATAATGTCCAGCTAACCCTTAAGCCGGCGGGAACCGGCCCTGGTGAGCTGGTCGGCGAAGTTTCTGTCGTTCGCCAGCCCTTCTCGGTCGACCTGATGGTTCAAAACCTCGCTGCGCAATCGAGTGGCCGCTGGGGGGCTCAGCTTCGCGGCCAGGCTTATGGCCTCACCGGGCTCGGCGACGCGACCTACGCCTCCATCTATTCGACGCTGGACTTCAAGGAGCAGCAGATCCTGCAGTTCGGCCACAGCTTCCGGCCGGGGAATGAAGGGCTGACCGTAAACGGTCATTTCACTTACGCGTGGACCAAGCCGGACATTCAGCAGTCGAACAACGATCCCGATCTCGATGCGACGACTTTGTTTGCCACCCTCGGTCTCGCCTACCCCGTGATCCGCAGCCAGCAGCGCAACCTGACTCTTGGCGGCGGTTTCGATTGGGTCGACCAGAAGGTCGACTTCTTCGGCCCGCTGGCCCGCGACCACATCCGGATCGCCTGGCTGCGCGCCGATTATGACGCGGTCGACCTGACTTCGCGGCGGCCGGCGTGGCGCGTGGCCGGCACGCTGGAGCTTCGCCAAGGGCTCGACGTGTTCGGAGCAAGCGATCGTTGCTGCGAGATCGGCGAGACACCGACCAGCCGCGCCGACGGCAAGCCAACGGCGACGCTCATCCGCGCTAACGGGACGGCGGAATTCGCCCTCGGTAGCAAGCTCGCGGTCGCGTTCAGCCCGCGGGCTCAGCTGGCCTTCGACCCCTTGCTCTCCTTCGAGGAATTTACCGGCGGAAACTACACTATCGGACGCGGCTACGACCCGGCGATCATTTCCGGAGACAGCGGCGTTGGCGCGGCACTTGAGCTCAGGGGTCCGCGGATTCCATTTCAGCGCAACCGGTTCGCCGTCCAGCCCTACGTCTTCGGCGATGCCCTGTGGGTTTGGAACAAGAACTTCAGCGGCGACCCCGATCATTTGAAGTCGGCCGGGGGCGGCGTCCGAGCGACCTTCGAAGACAAGATCGCGCTCGACGCCGTGCTAGCGGTGCCACTCGAAAAAACCGGCATTCTCAACGAGCGCGGCGATGTTCGCGGCCTCATCACTCTCACCACCCGTCTGTTGCCCTGGAGGTGATCATGCGTACTTTCTCCCGCCGCAATCGAGCGGCCTGTTCGATCCTCGCAATGGCGACCGTATTTACGGTCGGCGCAACGCCGGCAGCGGCGCAGGTGGCGGGCACGGGTAACTTCAGCACCGGCACGGGCACCATCAACCCGGGTGCAGGCACCGTCGATATTACAGGCGGCGGACAAGCGGTCATCGACTGGAATGCCACGGGCACGGTGGTTGGTGGGGTCAATCAGTTCCTGGCGCCAGGCAACACGCTAACCTTCTCATCGTCGAGCGACTTCGCGGTGCTCAACAATGTCTCGACCGGGACCGACATGCTCGGCCTCAACGGGACCGTCACCTCATCGGTCGATGGGGTTCAGGGCCGCGGCAGCGTCTACTTCTACAATCCGAATGGCATCGTCGTCGGCGGCAGCTCCGTCTTCAACGTTGGAAGCCTGGTGCTGTCGACTTCGCCGATCCTGGTTAGCGGCGGCGCGTTCATTGACGGCAACAACCAGGTCGTTTTCCAGCAGGGTCTCGCCGGCGCATCGATCGATGTTCAGTCAGGCGCGCAGATCAACGCCACGTCGAATAATAGCTACGTCGCGCTGGTGGCGCCGCGGGTGGTCCATAACGGCACGATCAACGTCAACGGCAGCGCCGCTCTCGTCGGCGCGGAAGCGGCGAACATCACCTTCTCGCCTGACGGCCTGTTCGACATCGAGGTCACTGCCGGCACGACGGACGCCAACGGCGTGGTCATTGGCGGCACGATCACCGGCCCCGAAGCGGGAGTCGGTGAGACGCAGCGCATTTATGCGGTCGCTGTTCCGAAGAACCAGGCGATGACCCTGGCCATCACGGCGGGCGCCCAACTGGGCTTCGACATAGCTGGCGCCGTGAATGTGGACGGCAATGCCATCGTTCTTTCGGCTGGCCGCAACGTCACGAATGGTGACGCAGATACTGCGCGCTCGGCAGCGATGGGCTCCGGTACCGCAAGCATAAACTCGAACGATTTGACGACCACCTCTGCGATCACCGCGAGCGCGGTGAACAACAACATTTTCCTAGGCTTCAACGACATCACGATGGCGTCCGACGTCACCATAATCGGCGAGGATATGGTGCACCTGCGCGCCATCGGCGCCAATGCCGACCTGACGGTGGGCGGGCTTCTGACTATGTCGGGCGACGTTTTCGTTGCCGCCGGACAGGCCGGACAGGCTGGCGACGTAATGGTCAGCGCAGAAGGCGGAGCTCTCTTAACCGCTTCCGGAGGCGCAGTCCTGAGCGCGGTTGCTCGCGGGCAGGCGAGCGGAACGGCCGGCGTGAATGGCGGAAACGCGCAAGGTGGCGACATCAATGTTCTCGGCAGCGATGGCACGCTGGTCATTGCTGGCGATCTGAGCGTCGACGCCAATGCCTATGGTGGCGAAACCCTTGTCAACGGGGCTAACGCCGGTTCGGCGGTCGGCGGATTGATCGCAATTACCGCTTATGGTCCTGACGGTACGCTATCCATCAACGGAGGCCTATTCGCCACGGCCGATGGCGTGGGCGGAAACGGCGGCTACAGCGAATCCTGTTTCAGCTGCAACGGCGCCGGTGGCAATGGTCAGGGCGGACAAATCTATTTCCAAACGGTCGGCAACGGCGGCTTCCTGACCATCGGCGACGATATCCAGGCCAGCGCTTCCGGGTCCGGCGGAAGCAGCAGGACGGCCACCGGCCGTGGCGACGGCGGCACGATTTCAGCGACCTACGGTGCAAACGGTACGATCCAGTTTGATGCCAACGCAAGTTTCACCGCGACTGGCGCCGGCGGACAAAGCGACGCCTTGGGCGTCGACGGTGGCTACGGGAAGGGCGGTACGGTCAAATTCGGTGCGCAGAACAATGCGACGGGAGGGAGCCTCACCGTGGCCGGCCTCGCTTACGCTGCCATCGAAGGTTACGGCGGCGATTCTTACGGCGCGGGCACCGGCAATGGCGGCACCGGCGAAGGCGGCCTCAGCGACAACGGCGGCAACGCCGGCACAATCAACTTCCAGGGCGGACTGCAGATTCTTGGCCGCGGCTTCGGCGGTGACGGTAATAATGGCACGGGCGGGCAAGGTCTTGGCGGCCAGGGCTGGATCGACGCCTTCGGTGCCAATGTCACAATAGGCGGCGATTACGACATCAACGTCAGCGGCTTGGGCGGCTCAGGCATCACGGGCGGTTTCGGCCGGGGCGGCAACGCTTATCTCGCATCGAGCGGTACGTTTCTGCTGACCGGAAATGCTGACCTTGTTGCCGATGGACGCGGCGGAGGTGCTTTCGGCGGGAATGGCGGTCTGGGTCAGGGTGGCTTGGCCAATGTTCGCGCCACAGGCAGCGGAACGCTCACGGTTCAGGGCAATGTCGATGCGCATGCGACTGGCCAAGGCGGATTCGTCGCCTTCGGCAGCGGCACGGCGGGCGATGGCGACGGGGGCGTAGTATCCATCCATGCTGGCAATGGCGGAGCCACGCCGAGCGGGGGAACGCTGAATATTCTAGGATCGCTGACCGGGGTTTCGGACGGCATCGGCGGATTGGCCGATACTGCAACAAGTGTTGGCGGCACCGGACGCAATGCCGAACTGTTCCTTTTTGCGGCAGGCGGAGGCGACCTTTCGGTTGGGGGAAGCACGGATCTCAGCGCCGACGGTCTCGCCGGCTTCTACCTCGAGTGCCTGGATTGCGGCGGAACGCCAGGGATCGGCGATGGCGGCAATCTGAACATCAGCGCGGACGGAGCCGGAAGCACCCTCTCATTCGGCGACGACCTGACTGCCACTGCCGATGGCCGCGGCGGCCTGTCCAGCACCGATGGCGGTACGGGCGGCTATGGCGAGGGCGGCAATGCGGGCATGTTCGCCGGGAATGGCGGAACGATCACCGCCACCTACGTCGACATCAGCGCCATTGGCACCGGTGGTTTCGATTATAACGGCGTCGGTGGCGGCGCCGGCAAGGGCGGAAACGTCTATTTCAACACCAACGCGACCGGCGTGAACACGATCACCGTGACCGGGCAGGTATTCCTCGATGCCTCGGGTTACGGCGGCGGATCGTACGGCGGGAATGGCGGAGCGGGCACCGGCGGGGTCGCCGGCATGTTTGTCCAGACGGGAACGGTCACGCTCGGATCGGCGGATATTTCCGCGACCGGCGAGGGCGGAACCGTTATCGAAGGAACCGGCACCGGCGGCGATGCGACCGGAGGCTCGGCACGGCTCCAGGGCGCTGGTGGCGACATCCTTATCGCCGGCAATTTGGCGATGGACGGAAGCGCCATCGGGGGTAACGGCACGGCAGGCGGTAATGCCATCGCGCTCGCAGACCTAACGGTCAACGAAACAAATCCGATCGCGGTCGGGGTCTATGCCAACAACAACGGCTCCGTCACCGTCAACGGAGCGGTGGCCATCGACGCAAGCGCGACCGGCGGCAATGGCAGCGCTGGCAACGGGGGCAATGCAACGGCCGGCGAAATCGACATCGTTGCTTTCTTCGGCGACATCGCGATGGGCGATTTGGCAGTCGACATCTCAGGTAATGGCGGCGACGGCGGGCAAGGCGGCAACGGCGGAAACGCCACAGGCGGATATGCTGACATCGCCTTCGGTCTGGGTGCGGCCGCGATTGGGGGCACTCTCACACTCGCTAGCGCGACGGTTGTCGCCGATGGCATTGGCGGTGACGGTGGCGCCGGCGTCGACGGCAACACCGGCGGAAATGGCGGCAATGGCGGCACCGGAACCGGGGGGCGGATCAGCTTCGTCGGAAGTGCCGCGGGCGGATTCTTGACCAGTGGAATCACCGTCCTCAGTGCGGGCGCCACTGGCGGCGACGGCGGAGTCGGCGGGAACGGCGACACCGGCACTGGTGGCAACGGCGGAACGGGTGGAGCCGCCTTTAGCGGAAGCATTCAGAGCGGAACGGTGAGCGCTAGCGGAGCGCCAGGCAGCGGGGGTGGCTTCGACGTCACGAGCCTGTTCGCCGCCACGAACGCGGCAGGTGGCGGGGCGGGGCGGCCGGGCTTGGCGGCGGCGGCAACGGAAACGGCGGCAACGGCGGCAGTGCGAAAGGTGGATCGTCAAGCTTCCTGATCCGTGGCGTTACTTCCAACGTCGGGACGGTAACGCTGCAGGCTAATGCTACCGGTGGAAAGGGTGGCAGCGGCGGCGGAAGCGGCGGGAATGCGACCACTGGGTTGATAGGCGTCGAATCCAAGGATCGCTTCGACATTCCTAGCCAGCGCGGCTTCCTGTTTGCCGACTCGATCACTGGAACCGCGATCGCGATCGGTGGGCTGGGATCCGGTGGTGTTGACGGCACGAGCACCGTGTTTGGCGGAAGCTATTTCCGGGTGCTGAACGGGGACGCGACGATCGGGTCGGTCGATATCCTCATCGAGGGCGATCTCTATGTCGATGGGCCGCAAGGCCAAGACTGGGTATCGGTTCGCGATGGTACTGCCACCATCGGCAGCTTTAGCTATTCGACGACCGGAGAACTTGCGCTCGACGCAAACAACGGTTCGATGACGGTCAGCGGAGCGATGGCGCTCAATGCCGGCACGTTCGTGCCGCACACGTTCGATCCCGCACCGACGGCGCTCGGCACTTATAGTGCCAACACGTTCGACATCACCACAGGTGGCGATTTCATTACCAACGCCAATCTCGTGAGCGCGAACATCGTTGACATCACGGCGCCCGGATCGATCACCGCGGTTAACATCGACAGCGACGCGGAAGTCTATCTGAACGCGCAGAGCGGAGCGATCACGCTTAATGACATCACGGCGGTCGGAGAGATCGTGCTGGATGCCGCGACGGACATCACGACCAACGATTTGACGTCAGGCTTCTACATCAACGCCGACGCCGGCGGAGACCTCACGATCAACAGTGCTGTAAGCGACGACGAGACCTACCTCAGCGGCGATTCGTCGGTTACCTACGCGACCATCAGTTCGGGCGCGGGCACGGGCCTCTATTCGAACGGCCTGATCCAAGGCGGCAACATTACGGCGGCCGGCGCGATTTACGGATTCACCGATGGTTCGATGGACCTTGGTCTTCTGGTAAGCACCGGCAGCTACATCGATCTGCTTGCGTTCGGAAACATCGACATTGTCGCTGCGAACGCGGCAGGAGGCATCGACCTTCGCACCTATGATAGCGGCGACGGCTTCCCAACTGTCGGCGGCTACGTCCACGTAGGCGATGTCACGGCCGGCGATTATGCCTTCATCCAGGCGGGAACAGACGCCCAAACCGGCGACATCTCGGCAGTAAACGGAATCACCGTGCTCGCCGGAACAAACGTCCTGACCGGCGCAATCACGGCCGGCACCGACGTGACCGCGCAAGCCAATGGCACGATGAGCCTCGGCATCGTTAGCGCGGGCGGAAACGTGCTGGCTGAATCTACTGGAGCTCTCACGCTTCAGAACATAACTGCTGGCGGGAACGTCGAGGTGAATAGCAGTACCTCCATCGTCGCGCAGGACGTGACAGCTGGCGGTGAAGTTCGCTCGCGTGACGGCGGCGCTTCGAGTTTTGGGGCGCTGTCGGCAGGTGCAGACGTCAACGTCGGCTCGATCGGTGCCTTGACCTTCGCGAGCGCGGAGGCGGGCGAAAGTGTGCGGATCGGCTCCGACGCCAGCATCACCGGCGGGAATGTCACCGCTGGCGACAGCATCGTCGCGACGACCTTCGGCCTCATCGATTTGGGCAATCTCTCCGCAGGCATCGTCAGCCCCAGCGTCAACCCTGCCGCGCTTTACGAAGTGGCGCTGGTCGGCGGAAGCATCGACGTCGGCAACATCGATGCCACTGGCGACGTCCAGCTTGCGGGCTTCAACGGGATCGTTGCCGGCAATGTGACGACGACCGAACGGATGTTCGCAGTATCCGACGGCAATATCGCGCTCGGCAATCTGTTGCTCGGCGGCCAACTGCTGATCGGCGGCTGGGATCTGTTCGAATATACTGGCGTCCTCCACGTCGATAACACGTTCGACGCACGTCCCACCTTCGCGAATTCGGGTATCGGAACGCTTGGCACGATCACCACGGGCACGATCGCGGCGGGTGACGTAGAAATGACGGCCGCGGGCAATATCGTCTTCGCAAGCGCCAACGTCAGTGGACAGTTCGACTTCGACAGCGGCGCCTCTGTCACCGGCGGCGACGTGACAGCGAGCAATGAGATCAACGGCAACGCCCAGGGATCGATCACACTGGGGAACCTGGTTGCAGGTCCGCCGGTCGACGACGATTTCTCGGTCGGCATGCTGGCGGTGGGCAACATCACCATCGGCGATGTCACCGCTGAAGGCCCGGCCGGGTTCGCAACTCAGGGCAACCTCGTCACCGGCGCGATCAACGCAGTCGAGGGTATCTTGGCCCTAGTCGGCGGAAACACGACCATGAACGGCGTGGCGACGACGGGCACGGGCGGCGGACAGGTCTATATCGGCGACGATTCCATGCTTCTGCTCGGCGGTGGCACATGGGACGGAGAGGGCGATTTTGATCCTACAATCGTCCTGGCCCAGTCTCCGGTGGCAACTGGCGGGTCGATCACCATCAACGGACCGATTACGACCGGACTTTTCCGCGTCGCCGCGGGTGCGGCGTTTACGACCGGCGATCTTACGTCGGGATCGTTTGAGATCCTGGCGGACTCCATCGACGTTGGAGATATTATCACCAGCGACCCGGTCGCGCTGAGCGCTGCGTCTGGAATCTCGACCGGCAATATCGACAGCGGTTCGTACGTCGATCTTTTCTCGAGCAACGGTAGCATCGACACCGGCGACATCGACAGCGCTACCTTCATCGCGCTGAACGCAGGCGGGAACATAGACACCGGTGATCTTAACGCCGGCACTTCGATCGTTCTGGAAGCGGCGGGAAGCGTCACCACCGGCGACATCGATGCAGGGCTTGGCGGGCCAATCCTGCTCGGCCAGATCACCACTCAGGATGTCGGTCCAGGCAATGCCGTCGAGATCTTCTCCGGGGCGTCGATCGTCACGGGCGACATCACGACCGACGGCTACGTCGGCCTGTACGCGGTTGAGGACATTACGGCGCAATCGATCACTGCTGAACACGATGTTATCGCACTTGCGGGCGACGACGCCAGCTTCGGCGCGATCAACACTCCGGAGCGGTTCATCCTTGCGGGCTACGGCAACTTCGACACGCTGCAGGGCATCGAGTTCTTCGATCCGGAGCTGATTTTCAGCACGTTCCCGATCGACGCGACCGGCGGCGACGCGACATTTGCAGGGGACTCCAACGTCGCTCAGTTCGCGTCCTTTGTCGGCGGCAACACGACGATAGATTCGGTCACCGCCAACGGCGAATTCAATGGCTATGTCGACGTTGAGACCGGCGGCCTGCTGGCAATCAACGGCTCGGTCGCCGGAAGCTATGTCCGGCTTCTGTCTGCCGACATCGCAATCGGAGCAACCGCCACGCTCGCCGCGACGGACGGGATCAGCTTCATCTCTGTCAATTCGGACGGGACCTACATTGGTGACGGCCTCGATGGCTCGAATGGCTACCGGTTGACCCAGGCCGAAATTGACCGGGTCAACGCGAATGCATTCGAATTCGAAGTGAACACGTCTCGCGGCGGGGCGCCGTTCATGTACCTCGGCGACCTTGAGTTCGACATCCAAACATCAGGCGACGTGGATGTCGTCGAATTCGGAGTGGAGGACGAAGAAGAAGGCAGGGTCGGCACCATTCGCGTGGTTGGCGACGTGGTCTTCACGCTGGGTGCCGACAAGGGCGTGGAATTCTCTTCCGAAACGTTCGAGATCGACGCTGCGACCGGATCGGTTTTGCTTGTAGACACCAACGGAAACCTAACCGGGACCCTCGACATTGAAGCGGAGAATATCTTTATCGCCAGCAGCGAGATTCTCGCCAGGCTGGAGGAAAATCCGCAGTATGAAGGCTTCCGCGACGACCTGAATGCACCGGCCGCCGTCCAGCGGCCTGAGGGCGTTGTGCGCGCTGCGGTCGTCACGCTGAATGAGGACGACGCCGTTCTTCGGAACATCCTGATTCAAAACACGGGTACCGAGGAATTGCCGGCCGGCTTCCTGATCAACGTCCTGAGCTTGGCGGGCGATGGCGAAGAGGGCAGCGTCCCGTTGCCCGGATCGATCAATATGGTCATCAACGGCCAGATCGAAACGCCGACCGGCACGCTGACTGGCGACGATGTCCGCGCGGCTTTCGTCGAAGAATTCGGAACCGAGATCTTCGTTGCAGACAGCACCATCAACGGTTGCACCTTGACCGGCGATTGTTCGTCTTTCTCGCCGGAAGAGCAAATCCCGCCCGCGGCGGTTGTCACTCCGACCCAGGTTGCCATCCTGACTGACGATCCGATCGGCGAGATGGACTTCGGGAACGAAGGCGACATCGACGACAATGTGGAGAATGACGGAAGCGACCTGACCAGTCCCATCGAGGCCCCGCAGCCGCTGTTCGACACGCGGCCGCTCGACGGCGATGAAGACGTCAACGAGCCTGTTTCCGGCGCGGGCAACCCGTCGCTCTACGGGGTCACCGACGACGATGAAGAGGATGACGAGAAGGACGGCAACGAGGCCAAGCCTGCCGGGCAGGCTGAGGGTCGGACTGGAGGCAAGCAATGACCGGGGTATCGCGTATCGGTAGGATGGCGCTCCTAGTAACGGTGGCGGCCAGCACCATGCCCGCATGGGGGCAGTCACCCCGATTGCGAACCGCAACAGCTTCAGGATCGGCGATTCCGGCGTGATGTGCACCGCGCAGAGCCGGCCCCAGGATACACGCCTGACCGGAATCTTCGACCGGGCCTACGCCCTTACCTGCCGCGATGCGGCCGCTTCGGTCGGAAGCCTGATCGCCGTCCGACGCGCCGTGAATCTTGCTACCGAACCAAGCAGCCTTGGGGCCAAATCGCTGGCGTGCGGCACGGAGGAATCCGTTACAATCGAAGGGATCGGCGAAGTGCGATCCGTCAAATGCCGCGATGAAGCGGAAAAACTGGACTATCGCCGCTATGCAACCGACCGCGGCAAGACGTCTTACCTGGTCGAAGGCCTCGCCGGCTACGACCCCGCCCTCCAACTGGCGCTCGCATCCGTCGTCGCCGATGTTCCGCAAAGCGGTGCGATCCGCGTTGCCACGACGGAAGTCAGCGATCCCGCGGCTTTCGCGCGGATCCAGGCAGGATCGCTCGATTCCAGCTCGGCTCGGACCGAAGCCTACGCCCGCAACAACGGTGGCCAGTTCGCGCAATCCGCGGAGTTTTTCGAGACCATCGCCCAACGCGAAAACCAGGACTCGACCGCACTTGGCGAAGCTCTTGCAAACCAGGGCCTGCAACAATCTAACCTCAGTAACTTCGCCGCCGCCGAGCGACTGCTCAACCTGGCCGAGCAGCGAGGGCCCCAAAGCGACGGCGTGCTTCAGCGCCTGATCCGCAATTACCGGGCAATCAACCAGCTCAACCAGCGCAATAGCGAGGCCGCGATCGCGGCACTCGCCAAGCAGGTCGCCGATGTCGAGATCGACGAAAGCCAAGAGCTGCGCAATGGGCTGATAAACATTCCGCTGGCCGAGGGGATCAACCGTGAGAACAGCACGGCCCAGCAACTGAGCAACTTCGGAAGCGGGCTACGGCCGATCGAGCGCGCAGCAATCCTCGATGCGCAGGCAGAACAGTTGCGCGGTATCGCGCTCCGCCAGGCCGGCCGTTATCCCGAGGCGCTCCGGGCCCTCGATGAAGCCGGTGACAAGCTGAGCGAGGTTCGCGACGGAAAGCTTTCGTCGGCGGCCTGGCTATCCGCCGATATAGCGGTCGAGCGAGCGCTGGTCAGTGAGGCCGCCGGGAACGCGGATTCCGCAAACGGTGCGTTCGACAACGCGATCAGCCTGCTTCAGCAAAACTATCCGGAATCGCCGATGCTCCTGGCCGCGCGGGCGCGCAAGGCCGCTTTCATAGCACGGCGCGGGCAGCACGCCGAAGCGCGCGCACTGTTCGCCTCCATCGTGGATCAGGCGGCGTCCGTTCCAGACAGCGGAACGGCCTTGCGTAACCTGCTCTCGCCCTATTTCGAGATGCTTGCCCGCGATGGATCGGCTGAGGCCGCGGCCGAGATGTTCCGGGCCGCCCAGGAACTGCAGCGCCCCGGCGTCGCCCAGACGCAGGCGGTCTTCGCGCGTCAGATGTCGGAAGGCAGCGATGCGGCAGCGGACCTTTTCAGGCTGGCGGTCGCACGCACACGCGATGTTGCCCGCACGGAAGCGGAGATTGCGACTTTGTCGGCCAAGGTCGCGCCCACGCCGCGCGATCTTGAGGACCTCGCCGCTGCCAAGTCGAGCCTCGAAGCGCTGCGCGCCGACCAGGTCAAGCTGCAGTCGCAGCTCGCCGACTATCCGCGCTACAAGGTTCTCGCCCCGACGCGAACAGAACTTACCGAACTCCGCGGAGCGCTCCGCGCCGGCGAAGGTTATTATAAGCTCATGGTCGTCGGCGACCGCGCTTACGCCATTTACGCGACCAATGGCGGGGCACGTGCAATTCGGCTCGCGCCGACACGTGGCATGCTGACCGACGAGGTGTCGGCGATCCGCCGCTCGATCGTTGAAAATGTGAACGGTGAAACGTCCATCGGCGCATTCGACGTCGATCGCGCCCGCAAGCTTTATCGCGATCTCTTCGGGCCTGTCGACGCCGACGTCCAGGGCCAGAAGCACCTGGTGTTCGAGCCGGACGGGCCGATGCTCCAGCTTCCGCCGTACCTGCTGATCGCGCGCGACGAAGGCCTCGCCGCCTACAAGGCCAGGCTCACAGCGCCGGGCGCCGACCCGTTTGACATGCGCGGCATCGACTGGCTGGGCCGGGGCCGCAACATCTCCATTTCCGTCAGTCCGCGCAGCTTCCTCGACGTTCGCGCACTCGCCCCATCGCGCGCTCGCCAGGCCTATCTTGGCCTTGGCAACAATGAGCCGGTGGCCGCGAAGCCCGTCGTCGCCGCAGCTGACGAATGCGACTGGCCGGTGCAGACCTGGCAGGCGCCGATTTCGCCCGCCGAGTTGATGGTCGCACGAGCGGCATTCGGGGCGGACAAGTCGGCCGTGCTGACCGGAGCGGCATTCAGCGACACGGCGCTTCTGGGCAATCCGCAGCTCGACGACTACCGGATACTTCATTTCGCCACCCATGGCCTCGTCACAGCGCCGCGGCCGGATTGCCCGGCGCGACCGGCTTTGGTCACCTCTTTCGGCGGGCCGGGATCTGACGGTCTGCTGAGTTTCAGCGAGATCTTCGACCTCAAGCTCAATGCCGACCTGGTCATTCTATCCGCATGCGACACCGCCGGCGCGGCGACCTCACAGGCTTCCCGCGAGGCCGGCATCCTAACGGGCGGCAACTATGCTCTCGACGGCCTCGTCCGCGCATTCGTCGGTGCCGGAGCACGCTCTGTCGTTGCGAGCCACTGGCAGGTGCCGGATGACTTCGATGCGACCAAGCGGCTTGTCAGCGGACTGGTTTCGGCCCGCCCTGGACAGCCCATCGCGGGCGCGCTCGCCGAAGCGCAGCGCGGCCTGATGGACGACGCCAACACGTCCCATCCGTTCTACTGGGCGGCGTTCATCATCCTTGGCGATGGAGCCAAGCCGATGATCCCCGGTAACCTGGCCGCGCGCTGATCTCGGGCGATCAGCTATCGATAGCATGGATGTCATGCACCGCCCGCGACGAAGGTGATGAACTTCTTTTGAGCAGCGAGCAGGCCCGATTGCGTCATCGGTCTCATGCTTCCACACTGGCCGCGTTCGAAGTCGCGAGGGACGCGTAATGAAGATCTGGTTAGGCTTGATCTCTGCGGCGTTGCTCGCTGCGCCCGCCACCACGAAAATGGCGCCGAGCGAGCCCGAACGCCTGGCAGCACGCGCCGCCAACGTGACGATCATTCGCGACCCGTTGGGGATTGCCCACGTTCGCGGTGGGACCGACGCCGATGCGGTGTTCGGCATGATCTACGCGCAGGCGGAAGACGACTTCAATCGCGTCGAGACCAACTATCTGGCGAGCTTGGGGCGGCTGGCCGAAGCCGAAGGCGAAAAGGCGCTGTGGAAGGACGTTCGCCAGCGGCTGTGGATCGATCACGACGCCTTAAGAGCGAAATATCGGTCAAGCCCGCAGTGGCTTCGCAAGCTGATGGATGCCTGGGCTGACGGTCTCAACTACTACCTTGTCACTCATCCCGAAGTGAAGCCGCGGGTCCTGACGCACTTCGAGCCGTGGATGGCGCTGAGCTTTTCGGAAGGGAGCATCGGCGGGGACATCGAATATGTCGACGTCGCAGCCCTAGAGGCGCTCTATGACGACGGAGCGGCGCGAAGGGCATCGATCATGCCCTGGGGCGAGCCGGCCGGATCGAACGGGATCGCCATCGGGCCAACGCGGAGTGCCAGTGGCAATCCCTTGTTGCTGATCAATCCGCACACCAGCTTCTTCTTCCGCGACGTCGTACAGATGACCAGCGGCGAGGGGCTTAATGCCTATGGCGCCGTTACCTGGGGCCAGTTCTTCATCTACCAGGGTTTCAACGAGAAGGCCGGGTGGATGCACACTTCGAGCGGACTCGACAATCGCGACGAGTTTGCGGTGACGTTTGCGCGGATGGCGAACGGAAAGCTCGGTTATCGCTACGGAAGCGACGTCCGGCCGGTCGGGCTGAATCCGATCACCCTGCGCGTGCGCCAGCCGGACGGGACACTGGCGACGAGGACAATAACGACCTTCCGGACAATGCACGGGCCGATCGTCAGGAGCGAAAACGGCCGCTTCATCGCTTTCGCGATCATGGACGAGCCGGCAAAAGCGCTCGAGCAGAGTTTCCGCCGAACAAAGGCGACCAGCCTCAAGCAGTTCATGGAGGTCTCGGCCCTGCGGGCCAATTCCTCCAACAACACGCTGTTTGCCGACAGCAGCGGCAACTTCGCCTACCTTCATCCGCAGTTCGTTCCGCTTCGCGATCACCGCTTCAAATATCGCGGAGTTGTTGATGGCAGCGATCCGAGGACCGGCTGGCGGGGTCTTCACGACATCGACAGCCTGCCCAACGTCATCAACCCGAAGTCCGGCTTCGTCTTCAACGTCAACGATGCGCCATGGCCCGCAGCCGGCAAGGGCACGCTCGATCCGCGACGCTTCCCGGCCTATATGGACCAATGGGGCTGGAACCCCCGAACGGACCATGCCCTCGCAGTACTTTCGGGACAGGGCAAGTTCACGGCGGAAGACCTCCGCGCGGCGGCCTACGATACGGCCAATCCGGGTTTCGACCGACTGCTACCACCGCTTTTCGCGGCTTACGCCGCACTGCCGCGCAGCGATTCGCGAAGGCGCTCGCTGCAAGGGCCAATCACCTTGCTGAAGAACTGGGACAGGCGCTGGAGGAAGGACAGCGAGGCGCTATCTCTCGCCGTCAACTGGGCAGAAATCATGTGGGAGAAAGCATTAGGTACGGACCGTCCACCCAACGACGAAGAGGTCGGCTACGGCCGGATGATCGCGGCGCCGGCTAACGTGCAGCTCGAAACCCTTACTGAAGCGGTCGCGAAAATGCGCGATCTCTATGGCGACTGGCGCGTGAAATGGGGCGACATCAACCGCTTCCAGCGCAACGACGGGTCGATCACCCAGACGTTCGATGACAAGAAACCGAGCATCGCTGTCGGCTTCCCTTCGGCGCGCTGGGGCACACTCGCCTCCTTCGGCGCGCAAACCTATCCGGGGACGAAGAAGCGCTATGGAACGAGCGGCAACAGCTTCGTCGCGGTGGTTGAATTTACGCCCACTGGCCCGAAAGCGATGGCCGTGACTGCCGGCGGCGTGAACGGCGACCCGGCCTCACCGCATTTCACCGATCAGGCGCAGGCCTATGCCGATGGTCGTCTGCTGCCCGTGCCGTTCGATGCCCGTGAGATCGCCGCCCAGGCGGTCGAGGCGTATCGTCCCGGTGAGGCAAGGCGCACGCGCTAGCGAAGGCTTCGGAACGTCAGGGAGAAGCGGAGCGCCTCATGCTCTGCGATGCCATGTTGCCATTCCGCTCGCGCCTCTCCGGAAAGAAGATAGGCAGAGCGGCGATGAAGCGGCTGCTTGGTGCGATCGAACTTGCCATCTTCGCGGCGGCGGCGAAAGGCGAGGGTCGCGTCGCTGGCCAGCGTGACGCCAATCACCTCGTCGAACTGAGGGCGGTCGCGATGCCAGCCAATGCCGGCACCGGGATCGTATCGGATAACGAGCGCCTGTAGAAAGGCCACCGGATCGCGGCCCAGAGCATTCGCCGCCTTCTCCCGCGCAGTTAGCAGCCAGTCGGGGATCGGCTCTGTTTCCCCAATCCGTCCGCGGTCGAAGTCGTAATGCCACCCATAGCTCTTGGTGAGCCTCTTGCCCTCCCAGCCTTGAAACTGGAACGGAGAGAGGTCGAGCGCCTGGCAGCGATGGACTAGGTGTCCCTCCTCCGCTTCGGAAACGACATCCTCACGAAGGACAAGGCCGGCGACCGGCGCGGTACCGAACAAGTCGCGCATGGCGGAAAGATGGGGTGCGGCGGCCAAAAGAAAAGCCGGCGGAGGGCACCACCGGCTTTTCCCTTCGGCACGCTGATTGGGGGCTACCGAAGATCGAACCGATCAGCGTTCATCACCTTGGTCCAGGCCTTGACGAAGTCCTTCACGAACTTCTCCTGCCCACCCTTTTCCGCATAGACCTCGCAGACCGCGCGAAGCTCGCTGTTCGACCCGAAGATCAGGTCGGCGCGAGTCGCCCGCCAGGTTTCTCCGCCGTCCTTGCGGTCGGTCGCGATATATTCCTCGTCGTTCGACCCCTCGACCGCCTTCCAGACATTCGTCATGTCGAGCAGGTTGACGAAGAAGTCGTTGGTCAGCTGGCCCGACCGCTTGGTGAGGTGGCCGTGGCCGCGCTCGCCATGATTGGCCCCGAGCACACGAAGGCCGCCCACCAGCACGACCATCTCCGGCACCGACAGGCCAAGCAGCGAGGCGCGGTCGAGCAACATCTCTTCCGTCTTCACTGCGAGCTTCTTCTTGCCGACATAATTGCGGAAGGCGTCGGCCTCCGGCTCCAGCCAGTCGAAGCTTTCCGCATCGGTTTGCTCCGCGGTCGCATCGCCGCGGCCGCCGGTGAACGGGACCGGCTCGCTATGGCCAGCATCGCGGATCGCCTTTTCCAGCGCGACGACGCCGCCGAGCACGATGGTGTCGGCCATCGACAGGCTGCCGCGAAGGCCCTCGAGCGTGTCGAGTACTTTGGCCAACATCTCCGGCTCGTTGACCTCCCAGTCCTTTTGGGGTGCTAGGCGGATTCGCGCGCCGTTGGCGCCGCCACGATGGTCGGACTTACGGTACGTGGAAGCCGAAGCCCAGGCCGTCTTGATCAGCTGGCTGATAGCAAGGCCGCTGCTTGCGATCCTCTCCTTTACCGCCGCGACGTCGGCTTCCGACGGCATGGTGCCGGCCGGAATCGGGTCCTGCCAGATCAGGTCCTCGGCCGGGACTTCCGGGCCGAGGTAACGGATCTTCGGCCCCATGTCGCGGTGCGTGAGCTTGAACCACGCGCGCGCGAATGCATCCTTGAAGGCTTCGTGATCGTTGCGGAACTTCTCCGAAATCTTGCGGAATTCGGGGTCCATCTTGAGGGCCATGTCGGCCGTGGTCATCATCGTGGGGACCTTCTTGTTCGGGTCCCACGCCGCCGGAGCCATGTCCTCTTCTTTCTGGTTGATCGGCTGCCACTGCTGCGCACCAGCAGGCGACTTCACCAGCTCATATTCGTAGTCGAGAAGTAGGCGGAAGTAGTTCTCGCTCCACTGAGTCGGCGTATTGACCCAGGACCCTTCGATTCCGCTAGTGACGGTATGCTCGCCGCAGCCGCTGTTATTTGTGCTGACCCAGCCGAATCCCTGTGCGGCGAGGTCGCCCCCGCTGGCGCCGGCCCCAGCTTTGAGGGATCGCCGTTTCCGTGCGCCTTTCCGAAGGTATGACCACCGGCGGTGAGCGCGACCGTTTCCTCATGGTTCATCGCCATGCGACGGAACGTCTCCTTGATGTCGCGCGCGGACTGCAGCGGGTCGGGGTTGCCGCCCGGCCCTTCCGGGTTGACGTAGATCAGGCCCATCTGGATCGCAGCCAGGGGGCCCTCAATTTCGTGCATGCCGTGCTCGGGGGCGATTCGGGTCTGGACGCCCTGGTTGACCCACTTGTCTTCCGAGCCCCAGTAGATGTCGCGTTCCGGCTCGAACACGTCGGCGCGGCCGCCGCCGAAGCCGAACACCGGCCCACCCATGTCTTCGATGGCGACGTTGCCTGCGAGGATGAACAGGTCGGCCCAGCTTATGTTCTTCCCGTACTTCTGCTTAATGGGCCAAAGCAGTCGGCGTGCCTTGTCGAGGTTGCCGTTGTCGGGCCAGCTGTCGAGCGGAGCGAAGCGCTGCTGGCCGCTATTGGCGCCGCCGCGGCCGTCGGCCGTGCGATAGGTGCCGGCCGCGTGCCAGGCCATGCGAATGAAGAAGGGGCCGTAATGACCGTAGTCCGCCGGCCACCAAGGCTGGCTGTCGGTCATCAGCGCCTTCAGATCCTGCTTAAGGCCGTTGTAGTCGAGCGCATTGAATGCCTCGGCATAGTCGAAGTCCTCGCCATGCGGGTTGGTCGGCCCGTTCGGATTGAGGATCTCGGTTGCCAGCATTTCCGGCCACCAATCCTTGTTGGTACGGCCGAGCAGCGAACGAACGCCGCCGTCGCCATGCATCGGGCAGCCGCTTGAGGGGGTGCTGGTCTTGGCGTCCATGGTCGGAATCCTCTCGTGTCGAAATGGAATCGGTCGTGCTCCCACTGGGCCGTATCGGCAGGGAAGTCCAACGAAGCGGATTCATCTGTTCAATCGACTGAGTTAATCAGTACGCGCGAAATGATTGACTGGCTCGCAGCTTAGGCCGTGAGCTGGCGCAAGC